>NZ_JAHXYK010000020.1:0-14131 GCF_019970005.1 Lysobacter sp. ESA13C
GACACCGCAGGCGCAGGCGACGCCGCGGCAACAGGCGCGGTGGCGGCCGGCGCCGGAGTCGTCGCGCTCGCGCTGGCCACGGCGGCATCGGCGGCGGGCGGATCGATCGGTGCGGGCGGAGTGGTGGCGTTGATGGTCATGGCGGCGGGTATCGCTATAGGCGGCGTGGCAGCGGATGCCGCAACGGGCGGCGTGGGGCTGGCCGTCGCGGTGGAGGGTGTCGGCGTGGACGATGCGATCGACGGTGCGGACGATGCTGGCGGTGGCGCTGCGCTCGCGTTGCGAGCCGTTTTCTTGCCCGACGCGTTCTTGTTCTTGCCGGGCCGTTGTTTCATCGCCGGGCGCTCCCACAACGAGGGTCGCGAGCGGGAACGGGCTCATGCCCTCGCCTAGCCGGCGCCAGCGCCGACGCAGCGAGCGTCATGGCTTCTCCCCGATCGCCATGATCAGCGCAACCGCCTTGGACACCACCGCGCTCGAGATCTGGTTGAGCACTTGCTGGCTGTGTACGGCGTTCTGCAGCGACAGGCCGGCCGAATGGCTGGACACTTGATAGAGGGATGCGATCGCTTGCGCGGGCGCTTCGGCGACCACCTTGACGTTTGTTTGGGTGACAGCGTCGGTGATCTGCGAATTGACGGAGGTCTCGTCGGCCATGAGCCTGTCCTTGAATGGTGCGGTTTGAAGGGGTCGGCATGACCGGCGCCGGGGTCGCGCTGTCCATTCCGTTATTCGTCGTGGGTCTGATTGGGAGGAACGCCCGGCCAGTACCGTTGTGAAACGAGATTTGACCGATGCGCTTGCAGACCCCGCGAACGAGGTCTCCGCCCCGCCCGCTCGAACGCGCTCAGTCGCGCGCCATCGCAGTCTTCAGACGGTTGCGCAGCAGCTCCACGCGCTTGCGCGCGAGCGGCTGGTTGATATGGAATTTCTGGGCGATCACCGGGTACGGCAGATCGTCGATGAAGCGATAGGCGAACAGGCGACGCTGTTCGCGGCTCAAGCGCGAGACCGCGGCGACGACGCGATCGAGTTGCTGGTCCAGTTCCAGCTTCTGCAGCGCCGACAGGCCGTCGTGGGCGAAGCCGCTGGCTTCGCTGTCGATCTCGCGGTTGCGGTCGAACACCTCGCGGTCGCGTCCTCGCCGGCGCACGCTGTCGAGAAATACGTGACGCAGCACCACGAACAGGAAGCCGCAGGGATCGGTCACGGTCTGCGGCGCGCGGCGCATGAACAGCAGGGCCTTGATCGCGGTATTGGCCAGCAATTCCTCGGCCTGGTCACGCTGTCCGTCGGCGAAGCGGCGCGAACGCGCCTCCAGTTCGGGCAAACACATCCGCCAAGCGTTGGCGAACATTTCGTCGGCGACCTTGAGGTCGTCGCGCTCATTCTTGGGACGTTCCATCTCTCGCTTCTCCTGTGTCGAGCACCTGAGAGCGAGTCTGGTTAGGGGGTCTGGCGATGGCTGTTACTTGGGTGACACGCGCCTGCTGCTGAGGGCGATGAACTGCGCACCCCGTCGCGATACTCGACTTCCGTTCCCGTTTTCGTCGACGCGTTGCGATTTCGTCACCATCGCCGGTGTCCGCAATACGCGTCGGATGCCGTTGCGCGCGCGGGGCGGCAAGGCTGCGGGCGTCACGGAAGGCGCGTGCGCCGCGACACGTCGGCGCGGCGTTTCAAACGATGTTCGATGCCCGTCCGGAGGGCCGCAGGCGAGTGGCGAATCGATCGCCGCGCGCCCGACGAACGCCTCGGAGCCGCGACTGCGTCACAGATCCGCGTCGACGACCGCGCAACATCACAACGCAGCGGCGCGCCTGCGCGATGGCGCAGGCCTTGCTTACGCGGCGCGGCCTTGCGCGCCGCCGTCCAAGCCCAGACCGCGCAGAGCGCCGTCCCAACCCCAGGTCAGGGCGCAGCAAGCCGCGACCACCAGCCCCCAGGACACGCTGCCTTGCGGCAAGGCCTGCAACGGCGCCTGCAGCGCCGGCAACCAGTTCGCGCTGGTCGCCATCATCATGCCCATACCGATCACCAACAGCAGGCCCAGCAAACCGCCTTGCAGCAGGCGTTCGAGGCGATCGCCGGCGGTCGCCGCGGACTCGGCCCGGCGCGCGACCTGCGCGGCGAAACCGTAGGGAATCGGCTCCATCACCGGCGCACGCAGCGCCCGGCTGAGCAAACGGTACTGGGCCAGGCGCGGATCGCCGGCGCTCATCGGCATGCCGGCGCGCTCTTCCTGCAGCGCGCGCTCCTGCAGCCGCCACTCGCGCGCGATGCGTTCGTCGTCGAAACGCGGTTCGTGATCGGAAGGAATGCCGTTACGGTTCATGCGAATTCTCCCAACCGGGCTTCGAGGCGCTGGCGCAGGCGGGCGCGAGTCCGGAACAGATGGCTCTTGATCGTGCCCTCGGCCAGGCCGGTCATGCTGGCGATTTCGCCGATGGGCACTTCTTCGAGGTGATACAGGGTCAACAAGGTGCGTTGCAGCGGCGGCAAGGCTTCGATTTCGGCGTGCAGCCCGGCGGCGATCTCCTCGTCGGCGCAGGCCGCCTCCAGGTCGAAGCCGTCGCTGACCATGTCGAGCGGCGACAAGGCGTCTTCGTCGTCGGCGACTTCGAGGATCGGAATGCGCTTGCGTTCGAGATGGCGCTTGGCGACCGAATAGGCGACCTGGCCGATCCACGACTTCAAGGGGCTTTCGTGGCGGTACTGGTGCAGGCACTGGTGCACCCGCAGGAACGCCTCCTGGCACAACTCGCGGGTGTCGTCCGGGTGCCGCACCATGCGCTGGATGATGTGCCAGCACAGCCCCTGATAGTCCCGCACCAAACGCTCGAAAGCGCCCGGCGTCTGGGCCAGGACGGCAGCGACCAGACTGCGGTCGTCGTTGATGGGGAGGCCGGTCATCCCACTCAAGATGCGGTCAGGACGCAATCGGTTGCAGTGACGAGGATATCCATCGCGATATGACAACGGTCAACTTCCGGATGGCCAGGCCGGACCGGCCAACCCCGCCGGCCCCCCTGTAACCGGCGTAGTTCACCGCGCCCAGCCCCGGCCGCAGCCCCATCGCCCGGGCCTGCAACCGATCGCCAGGTACCCGTATCCATTACCTCGTGACCCGAACCCGAAGAGACTGCCCACATGGAATTCGAACTTCTTATCCCCATTACCCTGTTCATCTGCATCGTCTTCGCGATCAAGATCGTCGTGGACGCGCGCTTCCGCAGTAAGTTGCTGTCGACCGGCGGCGCCGAAGAGCTGTTGCGCTCGATGGCCCGCGACGAAGACATCCGTCGCCGCCACGGCGCCTTGCGCTGGGGCATCGTCATGGTCCTGCTGGCTCTCGCCTTCGGCATCATCGAGGCCACCGGTTGGCGCGAAGCCACCCCGGGCATGGTCGCGGTGCTGCTCGGCGCCTGCGGGTTGGGCAATCTCGCCTACTACTTCATTTCGCGCAAGCTGAATTGACCAAAGTAGTAGACCTTCCGTGCCGGTCTCGGCCGGAAGGCGGTTTCTTGCGGGTGCGGAGGCGGCGATGATCGCCGCTTCTGCTCCGGAGCCCCGCATGCGTCCGCTCACATCGCTGCATCTGTTCCTTGCCTGCCTGTTCGCCGTCGCCGCCTCGTGGCCGTCGGTCGCCGGCGCCGCGACCGACGCTCCCGACCGAGGTCATGTTCCCGACCGCCGCATCGTCATGACCGTCGACGATCTGCCCTGGGTGCAGTTGCCCTCGGTGCCGAGCGCCGAGGCGATCGACGGCCACCGCCGCCTGGTCGCGGCGATCGAGCGCGCCGGCGTGCCGGCGATCGGTTTCGTCAACGAGGGCAAGCTCGAACACGACGGCCAGGTCCAGCCCGAACGCCTGGCGATGCTGCGCGACTGGCTCGACGCCGGCGCCGAGCTCGGCAACCACGGCCACGGCCACCTCGACCTGCATGCGGTCGGTCTGCCGGCCTACCAGGCCGACATCCTGCTCGGCGAACGGCAGTTGCGGCCCTTGTTGGAACGCGCCGGCCGCGCGCCGCCGCGCTGGTTCCGTCATCCCTATCTGCGCGCCGGCCGCAGCGCGCAGGACAAGGCCGATCTGCAGCGCTTCCTCGCCGGACACGGTTACCGCATCGCGCCGGTCACCGCCGACAACACCGATTGGATCTGGGCCACCGCCTACCTGCGCGTCGGCGAATCGCCCGATCTGTCCAGGCGCGAGGCGCGCAAGCTCAAGGCCAGGCTGCGCGGCGACTACGTCGAGCACATGGGCGACAAACTCGACTACTACGAACGCCAATCGGTCGCCCTGCTCGGCTACGCCCTGCCGCAGATCTGGCTGATCCACGCCAACGCGCTCAACGCCGATACCTATGGCGAGCTGATCGCGATGATGCGCAAGCGCGGCTACCGTTTCGTCGACCTGGACGAAGCCATGCGCGACCCCGCCTTCGAGCGCAGCGACGCCTACCTCGGCCCGCTCGGCCCCAGCTGGCTGCACCGCTGGGCCACCGGCGAACACCCGCCGGCGAGTGTCCTTGCCGGCGAACCGGAGACGCCGGCCTGGGTCATGAAGCTGGCCGGGGTCGAACCGGAATGAGCGCTGCTCGTGTCAGAGCGGCGTAAGCGGCGACCTGCGCCGGCCGTTGCAACGCCGCGGTCGCGGCTTGCGCCGTCCCTACCCAAAGCCGTGCGCCGTCACGACCGATCCAGGGCGGTGCGCAGCACCGGCACGGTGGTCACGTCGTCGACCCCCTTCAACGCGGCGACCCGCTCGCGCAGGTCCGCCAGCTCGCTCGGCGAATGCGTTTCCACCAGCACCATCAGATCGATCTCGCCGGCGACGCTGTGGATCAGGCGCACCTGCGGCAGTTGCGCCAACGGCGGCACCACGTCGTCGCAACTGAAGCCCTCGCCATAGCGCAGCAGCAACCAGGCCCGCAGCGGATCGCCGCCGCTGCCCAGGCGCACGGTGTATTGGGCGATGACCCCGGCCGCCTCCAGGCGCTGCAGGCGCTCCTGCACGGTGCTGCGCGACAGCCCCACCGCCTTGGCCAGGGCCACCGTCGACGAGCGCGCGTTGTCCTGCAGCAGCGCGATCAGCTTGCGGTCGGTGTCGTCGAGCGTCTTCATCGCAAGGGCCATCCATCCGGCGAGAACGCCGGCACTATCGCCGGCCTGACCGGCATTCTGCCGGGTTGAGACCGGCGCAGGCGAATGCGCACGATAAGCCATCGCCTCGCACCCCGACCGGACCCGCACCGATGGCCGCCTCCGGCTTCGCCGACCTGCCCGCCCCGCCCTACTACGCGGTGATCTTCTCCTCGCAGCGCAGCGCCGCGGACGCCGAAGGCTACGACCGCACCGCCACGCGCATGGCCGAACTGGTGCGCGACCAGCCGGGCTTTCTCGGTTTCGAATCGACGCGCGGTGCCGACGGTTTCGGCATCACGGTCGCCTACTTCGACAGCGAACAGGCGATCCGCGCCTGGCGCGAACACGCCGAGCACACGGTCGCCCGCGACCTGGGCCACCGCCGCTGGTACCAGCGCTTCGAGCAACGCATCGCCATCGTCCAGCGCGCCTACGGCGGCCCCCACCTTCCTGCCGACTGAACCCCACTCATCACCCGAGCGACCATGACCGAGCCGAACCGCATCGCCCTGATCCCCATCGACGTGCAACGGGGCTTCGACTACCCACCCTGGGGCCGGCGCAACAACCCCGACATGGAAGCCAACGGCCAGCGCCTGCTCGCGGCGTGGCGCGAACGCGGATGGCCGCTGATCCACGTCCGCCACGATTCGATCCATGCCGGCTCGACGCTGCATCCCTCGCACCCCGGCAACGCCTTTCGCCCCGGCTTCGAACCGCGGCCGGGCGAAACCGCGATCGGCAAGTCGGTCAACGCCGCCTTCATCGGCACCGACCTCGACCTGCGCCTGCGCCGGCTCGGCGTCGACACCGTCGCCCTGTTCGGCATCAGCACCGACATGTGCGTATCGACCACCGCGCGCGTGGCCAGCAACCTGGGCTACCGCACTATCGTCGTCGCCGACGCCTGCTTCTGCTTCGACCTCGCCGACGCCGACGGCAACGTGATCCCGGCCGAAGCGGTCAGCCGCGCGCATCTGGCGACCTTGCGCGCGGAGTTCGCAGAAGTGATCGACAGCGACGCGCTGATCGCGAGGATCGCTTGCACACAGAGATGACACCGCCACCGCAGCGAAGCTATCGGCGCCCTCTCCCGCGATGCGGGAGAGGACCGGGGTGAGGGCAAGCGCATTCGAGCCGCCTCGCCGAACCAAAATGCGCTTGATCGAAACGACTCGACGAACGAGCGGCACCGTCATTGGAAGAAACCTCTCTCCCTTCGATCGCACCGCACCGCTCACGGGGCGACGAACGGTATTGCATCCGGTTTTTCGCGGGCGTATCGTTCGCGGCCTTCGTCCTAGCGACGCATTCGACCGACCTCCTTCCGTGCATTTCACACTCGACATCGCCAAACAGAACGCACCGCGGCCCTCGTGCCACGGCCTGTTCGACCGCGCGTCGACGAAGCGCGGTCGCCTCGACGTTCTGCACACGCCGGACTGACTCCCTTTACCACGGGAGATCGGTCGCCCCGATCTCCCGAGGAACGCGAACGCCCTCGGTTCACCACCGGGGGCGTTTCAGTTTCAGCGTCCGCAAAGGGAAAAACCAAGCAATAACGCGAGTCCATACCCCCGAAGCATCCGAGAGGAAAGGGGATGAGCCGTCGAGGCGCTTCGAGCGCTGTGTCCCGATGCTTCGGCACGGGCGGCCGATCGTGGAACCGCAGACATGGGCGCTTGCGCCCGAACCCATTGCCGATTGGCGACAGTCGGCAATACGAAGCATCCGATGAAACGGACGACAGCGGTACGGGCTCGCAGCCCGTCCGGTGCGCGCGGCATTGCCGTGGCGTATGCCGACGTCCGTGGATGGATGTTTCTCAAACCGACGGTAGCTCAGCCTGGTAGAGCAGCGACGTAGTGCGCAGGTCATCGGTTCGAATCCGATCCGTCGGTCTTTGGATATAGCTCAGTCGGGTAGAGCAACAGCTTTCGATGCTGTCGGTCGCGGGTTCGAGTCCCGTTATCCCTAACTGCCTTTCACGCAGTTAATCAGGAACGAAAGTTCCGATCCAGGAAACGCCCCGTGCGGCGTTTCGCCAAACGCCGCGTTTGCGCGGCGCGCAACGGAACGACGCAGCGGCGACATCGCCGGACCCGCGCCCTCGTGGCGCGCGACGGTGCGGCGCAAGCCTCGCGACAGGGAACGTCGCGAACGCGAGCCGCATCGCCTCCCGCCGGCAGCGCGCGGGTTTCGCGATGACGATGCCAGGGGCGTTTCCTACCTATTGCTTTCGTCGGCGCTCGCGCACGACGGATCACCGCGCCGTTGCGACGACCGATTCGGTCGCAGCGGCCATCACCACGGATCGGGCCCACCGGAACCACAAGGAGAACACCATGTTCTGGATGAAGAAGGTCGTGGTCGGCGATGCCGAGCGCGCCCTGGTTTACCGCAACCGCCGGATCGAGCGCGTGCTCGGCCCCGGCGTGCATCGACTCGGCAACTGGCAGCACCAGCTCGAAGTCTCGCTGCACTCGATCGTCGACGCCCAATACAACGGGCGCGACGCCGATGCGCTGATCGCCGGCCTCGGCGCGCGCCTGGACGAACACTTCGTGCTCGCCAACCTGGGCATGCAGGAGATCGGCCTGGTGCTGCGCAACGGCAGGATCGACGAGGTCCTCGCACCGGGCACCCGCCAGTTGTATTGGAAGGGGCTGGCGCAGATCGAGGTGCGGACCATCGCCCTCGGCGACGGCCTGGCGATCGAGCCGGACGTCGCCAACCGCTTGCGTCAGCTCGCTTACCTGGACCGCATTGCGGTCGCCGGCGCGGTGCCGACCGAGTCGGCCGGGCTGTTGTTCGTCGACGGCAAGTTCGTGCGCCGTCTCGAGCCGGGCGCCTATGCGTTCTGGAACTTCCGCAAGAACGTCAGCGTCGAGGTAATCGAGCTGCGCATGCAGGCGATGGAAGTGTCGGGCCAGGAGTTGCTGACCCGCGACAAGGTATCGCTGCGCGTGAACCTGGCGGCGAGCGTGCGCGTGACCGACCCGGTCGCCGCGCGCACCCGCGTCGCCAAGCACGCCGAGCACGTCTATCGCGAGCTGCAGTACGGCCTGCGCAAGGCGGTCTCGTCGAAGACGCTGGACGAGCTGCTCGGCGACAAGGCCTCGCTCGACGCCGACATCTTCGCCTACGTGCGCGGCCAGGTCGCCGGCATCGGCGTCGAAGTGCTGGGAGTCGGCGTCAAGGACGTGATCCTGCCGGGCGAGATGAAGGAGATCCTCAACGGCGTGGTGCAGGCGGAAAAGACCGCGCAAGCCAACGTGATCCGCCGTCGCGAGGAGGCCAACGCCACGCGCAGCCTGCTCAACACCGCGAAGTTGATCGAGGACAGCCCGGTGCTGATGCGGCTCAAGGAGCTCGAGACGCTGGAGAAGATCACCGAGAAGATCGACAAGTTGACCGTGTTCGGCGGTCTGGAGGGAGTCATGAAGCAATTGGTCAGCCTCAAGGGCCACGGCTGAAGGCAGGGCCGGGCGGCATCGCCGTCCGGATTCCGATAGCGCCGGGGCCGCAAGCCCATAACGGACGCCGCTCCCCAGGGAGCGGCCATCTCGTCGTGCCCGCAGGGCGCGACGGACTATCGGATAGAGAATCGCGATGCGTAAGGATATGTACAAAGTGATCGTCGAACGGCCGCGAGGCGGAGGCATGACCTCGGCTCGCGCGCGGCCGGCTCGCGATCCGGAAGACGAACCGCTGCACGAGGGCATGAAATATCGCCACGGCAGCCGCAAGTGGTTGAACGAGAACCTGAAACCGCTGCAACGCTACCTGGAACGGCAGCTCGGGCGGCGCTGGGATTTCGTCTACTCGGAACTGTGCGAGCGCGTCGACCGGCGCAATACCGTGCAACAGCACATCCACCAACATCTCGAGGATTTCGTGGCGATGCGGGTGCATCGGGTCGACGGCGAGCTGTACGCCTTGCGCCGTTACGGCGGCTTCAAGACCCTGGCCGAATCCTGGCACGACCTGTACGTGTGCCCGGACAGCGGTTGCCTGATGCGCAACGAAGCGGCGATCCGTTTGCGGGTCGAACGGCGGCGTGCGCATGCGCGGGACGTGCAACACCGCCGGCAAGGGCTGGAACCGGAGGTGCGCAGGCTCGGGCCGACCGCCCAGCTGCGGCGCATCGACGGGATCTGGTATGCGATCGAGCTGGCACCCGTGCCTGCGTCCTGGCAGCGCCATTCGCGTCACGGTGCGCACGGCACGGTTCGTACCTTCGCCCACGACCTCGTCACCGGCCAGCCAGCCGGCGACTGCGCGGGCCGGCGCGAGGGGCTTTACGGAGACGCCGGCGTTTACGCGCAGCGCAAGCGGCAACTCGGACGCAACGAACTGCTCGAACACGGACTTAGAAACAACGACCTGCCGGACGTCTACGACGCACCCGCCCCACGGCGCTGGCGCCGGATGGGCAAGTACCGCGGACCGATCCGCCCCGGCGGTCGCCACAAGGAACATTGAATGACTACTACATCGAACTACGAATTGCTGCACGCCGACGAAGGCGCGGTGCCGGTCAAGGCCTGGGTCCGCGGCGTGCCGGTCGACGAAGGCGCGAAACGACAACTGCGCAACATCGCCGCCCTGCCCCATGTCGGGCCCTGGGTCGCGGTGATGCCGGACGTGCACCTCGGCAAGGGCGCCACCGTCGGTTCGGTCGTGCCCACCCGCGGCGCGATCATTCCGGCCGCGGTCGGCGTCGACATCGGTTGCGGCATGGCCGCAGTGCGGACCACGCTGCGGGCCAAGGACCTGCCCGACAGCCTGGCCAAGCTGCGCTCGGCGATCGAGCACTGCGTCCCCGTCGGCAACGGCCGCGGCGGCGAGCACCGGCGCTTGCCGGACAGCCATGCCACGCGCCTGGCCAAGTCGGGGCTGGCGCAACGGCTCGACGCCATCCATGCCAAGCACCGCAAGCTGCGCACCGACAAGCTCGACAAACAGATCGGCACGCTCGGCGGCGGCAACCACTTCATCGAGGTCTGCCTCGACGAGGCCGGCGCGGTCTGGGTGATGCTGCATTCGGGGTCGCGCGGCACCGGCAACCTGATCGGCAGCTACTTCATCGAACTGGCGCGGCTGAAACTGGAACACCGCGTGCTCGGCTTCCATCTGCCGGACAAGGATCTGGCCTTCCTGCTCGAAGGCGAGCCCTTGTTCGACGACTACATCGAAGCGGTGTCGTGGGCGCAGGACTACGCCCGCCACAACCGCGAGGCGATGATGGACCGGGTCCTGCACGCGATGCGGATCCAGTTGCCGAAGTTCCAGTTGGAAAAGACCGCGGTCAACTGCCATCACAACTACGTGCAGCGCGAACAGCACTTCGGCGAGGCGCTGTGGGTGACCCGCAAGGGCGCGGTCAGCGCACGCGAGGGCGAGCTCGGGATCATCCCCGCCAGCATGGGCGCGCGCAGTTTCATCGTGCGCGGCAAAGGCGATGCCGACAGCTTCCACAGTTGCAGCCACGGTGCCGGCCGGGTGATGAGCCGCAGCGAAGCCCGCCGGCAGATCACCTTGAAAGACCACCGCGAGGCCACGGCCCACGTGGAATGCCGCAAGGACGCGGCGGTCATCGACGAGTCGCCGGCGGCGTACAAGCCGATCGAAGCGGTGATGGCTGCGCAGTCCGACCTGGTCGAGGTGGTCCACACCTTGCGCCAGGTGGTCTGCATCAAGGGTTGAAGCGCCTGTTGCGCTTGCGACGCCGCCCCTCGGGGGCGGCGTTTTTTTGCCCGTGCGCAGCGATCAAGGACCTCGTCGCCCGGCTCCCGCGTTCAGGGCGAGCCGCACCCGTGGTTCAGCTTTCTCTACGCCTTTTCCGCATTTTCTGAACGCCGCGCGTTTGTCTGAACATCCTGTACGCATCTTTGCGACTGTGCTCGCGTTTCGTCTGTGCGCTGACGACTTTTCCGTGCACGCGGCGCGGCGAAAACCGATATCGTGCGGATGCAAGGGGAATGCCAACGGACTGAGCTTATGACGCATCGCAATGCCGACCGGCTGTCCTTTTTCCACTCCGACGACGAGTGCGAACCGCCCCCGACAGCCGCGTCCGCGGCGGCGCTGTCCCACGAAACCCGCGAGCTCGCCATCACCTATGGCCTCGGCGCCCGCCTGCATCACGGCGAACGCCATTGGCTCGATATCCGCGACGATCTGGCCCGCGGCTGGGAGCGTTTGTGCGGCCGCGAGTGCGTGCCGTGGACGCAGGTCGAGGGCGATGTCGAAGGCGCCTGGCGCCTGGTGTTGGCCGACTGACTCGATCGCAGGCCGCACGCCGCCCTACCGATAAATTCCCCGCCGGCGCCTCCCTGCGCCGGGCGAGTGGGCGATGCACCCACTGAGCCGCGTTGCGTACGCGGATCGGGTCGAGAAAACGATAAGCGCCGATTCGCTCAGGCGCGCACCGGCTGCGGCCGCCGCCACTGCCATTTCAGATTCACGCCGAGCGTGCCGATCACGATCAACACCACGCCGAGGCTCTGCACCGGCACCAGGCTGTGGCCGTAGACCAGATAGTCGAGCAGCAGCGCGATCACCGGATAGATGAAGGCCAGCACCGCGATCGTCGCCACCGGCAGGCGCGGATACGAGGTGTAGAACAGCACGTAGCAGACGCCGCTGTGGATCAGGCCCAGGCCGGCAAGCCAGAACCAGTGATCGCCCGGCACCCACACCGCGGCATAGTCGGCGAACGGCGCCAGCATGACGATGCCGACCAGGCATTGGATCAACACCACCGCGAACGGCCGCTCGCGGCTGATCCGCCGCGACAGCAGCAACGAGGCGCCGCACAGGATCGCGGCGACGAAGGTCAGGGCGACGCCGATCAGATAGCCGCTGCCGGCGCTGTTCCACAGCTTGAACGGGTCGGCCGAGCACAGCACGCCGACGAAGGCGATCGCGGTCCAGCCCAGGTCGGCGCTGCGCGTGCGTTCGCCGTAGAACATCGCCGCCATGCCCATGACCACGAACGGGAAGAAGTGGTAGACCATCGTCGCCACGCCGATCGACGAGCGCGCCATGCCGGCGAACAGCGCAACCCAGTTCAGCACCAGCAGCACGCCGCTGAAGATCGCCGAACGGATCAGCGCGCGCTCGCCGAGCAGGCCGCGGAACAGACCGCGAGCGCCGCCCCAGGCGATCAGGAAAGCGCTGCCGAAGACGCAGCGGAACAACACCGCGGTGATCGCGTCCTGGCCGCTTTCGTGCACGAACACGCCGACCGAACCGATCAACAACTCGGCGATCAGCAACTGGATCAGGGCGCTACGCGACTCGCTCGGGGTGACGGCGTTCATGGCGGCAACGGCTGGGGGGAAGGACAGCCTAGGCCGACACTGCCGACCGATACAGATTCAGTTAGGATCGGATTCGACCAGTACAGATCCGGGCTACCGTGCTGTTCCGCCGGCCGAGAACACGGCGATATCCCCTGCCCCGAGAGAGTCGTCGCATGGCCCAGGACCTGCTCTACGAACGCCTTGCCGACCGCATGCGCCGGCAGATCCAGCGCGGCGTGCTGCGCGCCGGCGAACGCCTGCCCTCGCTGCGCCGGCTCGGCCGCGACCAGCGCATCAGCCTGGCCACCGCGGTCGAGGCTTATCAACAGCTCGAACGCGAAGGCCTGATCGAGGCGCGTCCGCGCTCGGGTTACTACGTGCGCTCGGCGCCGATGCAGGCGCCGCGCAGCCCGCGCGCCCGGCATCTGTCGCGCGCGCCGATGCCGGTGCGCAACCCGGCCCTGCTCGGCGTGCTCGACGTGCAGTCGCGCCGCGACCTGGTGCCGCTGCACGCGGCGACGCCGGCCCCGGCCTTCCTGCCGAGCGCGGCCCTGGCCGCCTCGATCACCCGGGTGATGCGCCGCGATCCCGGCACCGCGCTCGGCTACACCGTGCCTCAGGGCCTGCCGGAACTACGCGAGCGCATCGCCCAACGCTACGGTCAATGCGGGGTCGAGATCGACCCCGACGAGATCGTCGTCACCGCCGGCGCGATGGAAGCGATCAGCCTGACCCTGCGCACGGTAACCCGGCCCGGCGACATCGTGATCCTGGAGACTCCGACCTATCACGGCCTGCTGCAGGCGGTCGCCGCGCAAGGCCTGCGCGTGCTCGAAGTGCCCAACCGTCCCGGCCTGGGCATCGACGCCGCGCAGATCGGCGAACTGCTTGAACGCCATGCCGTGCGCGCCGCCCTGCTGGTGCCCAACTTCAACAACCCGCTCGGCAGTCTCACCGGCGACGCCGACAAGCGCGCGATCGTCGCCGCCTGCGCCGCCCACGGCACGGTGGTCATCGAAGACGACCTGTACGGCGAACTGGCCTACTCCGGCGAGCGCCCCTCGCCCTTGCGCCGTTACGACGACGGCGAGCACGTGGTCACCTGCGGCTCGTACTCGAAGATGCTCGCGCCGGGACTGCGCGTGGGCTGGATGATCGGCGGGCGCCGCACGCAGGAACTGCTGCGCACCAAGAGTTTCTCCACCGTCGCCACCGCGACCCTGCCGCAAATGGCGCTGATCGAGCACTTCGCCCGCCACGACGTCGAACGCGGCCTGCGCCGTCTGCGCCGCGCTCTGGCCGACAACGCCCAGGCCTATCGTCAGGCCGTGCTCGATCATTGGCCCGACGGCACCTGCGTGGCCGAACCGGCCGGTGGCATGACCTTATGGATCGAACTGCCCGACGACATCGACGGCCAAGCCTTGTTCGAAGCCGCGCTGGAACGCGGCATCGGCACCCTGCCCGGGCATTTGTTCTCGAACCGTGGCGACTACAGCCACCATATGCGCCTGAGTTGCGGGCAGCCGTGGGACCGGAAGATCGAGACCGCGCTACGCACGGTCGGCGAATTGGCGAAGGGGCTGCAGGGTTGAGGCGACGCAAGGTGGTCGGCCCGCGGTCGCGGCTCGCGCCGCTCCTACCCTTTGCTTGCGCAGTTGCTGGGTAGGAGC
>NZ_JAHXYK010000021.1:0-7662 GCF_019970005.1 Lysobacter sp. ESA13C
GGCAGGCGTATACGCAGCGTGCCTACGAGCCGCCGCAAGGCGAGGTCGAGACGACGCTGGCGTCGATCTGGTGTGAGTTGTTGCGGTTGGAGCAGGTCGGCCGATACGACAATTTCTTCGAGCTCGGCGGGCATTCGTTGCTCGCGATCTCAATGGTGAGCCGACTGCAGGAATGCGGGTTCTATGGCGATATCCGCCTGCTATACAAGTCTCCAGTGTTAATGGATTTATGTGCCGGGCTTGAAATAATTGGGGAAATGAGACTATGACGACGGCAGAAGTGTTGTTGATCGAGCTGGATCGGCTTGGTATTTCGGTTTCCGTAGACCGGGGTGAACTGGTCCTGCGTGGTGCGCTCGCTAAGATCGACAATGCGCTGATGGAAGAGCTTAAACACCGGAAGGCCGATATGCTGGCGCAGTTGATAGCGCAGGCCGACGGCACAGCGCTGGGCTCTGGGCTGAACGATCTGTCCGACGACTGCAGGGCGATGATTGGTGCGGCCGTGCCGGGCGGCTGGGATAACGTAGAGGACGTCTATCCGCTGTCTCCACTGCAGGAAGGCATACTTTTCCACCACCTGATGGCGGAGGAGGAAGATCCGTATGTGATGCTGCGGACCTACCGCTTTGCGAACCGTGCCGAATTCGAGGCGTACGTCGATGCCGTCCGCTTCGCGATCGGTCGTCACGACATTCTTCGCACCTCGTTCGTCTGGCAGGGGCTCGATGAGCCATTGCAGGTCGTCTGCAAGAGCGCCGAGATGGCTTTCGAGCAGGTATGGATCGAAGACGGGATCGATGTGGCGCAGGCTATGCACGCGCGTTTCCGAACGACTCGCATCCGTCTGCAGAACGCGCCGCTAATGCGCGCGTTCTACGCGAACGACCAGGCGGACGGCACGCTCGTGATGTGCTTGCTGCTCCAGCACATCATCGGCGATCATGAGAGCCTTGCAGTGCTCGATCGGGAGATCGCCGCGCACCGGGCCGGTGCGCATCGGCAGCTCCAGGCGCCGGTTCCGTTCCGCGCACATGTCGCGCGCTCACGGGCAGCGGTGGACAAGGACGATGCCGAACGCTTTTTCCGCGATATGCTCGGTGACGTGACGGAGCCGACTGCGCCGTTCCGACTGGCGCGTCCGTCTGGCGCGGTGTACGAGATCGTGCAGGAGCGCTGCGCGCTCGGGGAAGCGCTCGTCACGAGGCTGCGTCGGCAGACGCAGCGCCTCGGTGTCAGTGTCGCCGCGTTCTTCCACTATGCATGGGCGGTAGCGCTGTCCCGCGTGTCCGTCACAGACGACATCGTATTCGGCACGGTGCTGTCGGGTCGGTCTCGGGTCGGCAGCGCGGTATCACAGGCGTTCGGTCCGCTGATCAATACGTTGCCTATCCGCGTCACTCTAGACGATGCGCCGCTCGCGGCAGCGATCAAGCGCGTGCACGCGAATCTCGCGACGCTGTTCGAATATGAGCACGCGTCGCTTTCGGCGGCACATCGCTGTAGCGCAATCGAGGCGCCGTCGCCACTGTTCTACGCGCTATTCAATTTCCGCCACGGCGCGGATACCGATGCCGACGCAGACAGTGAGCGGCCCTTGGGCTGCACGCTGCTGCGCGGCAGCGAGAGTACCAGCTATCCGTTTACGCTTTCCGTCGACGATTGGGGTAGCGAGATCAGCCTGACCTTGCAATGCGACGTTTCCGTGTCGGCGGCGATGATGCTCGGGATTACGTCGACTACGGTCGAGCATATCCTGGAACTGCTCGAGTGCGATGCGTCCGCCGGCAACGCGGCGGTGTCGATCTTGTCGCCTGCCGATAGACAGACGGTGTTGCAGTGGTCGACGGCCGATAGCCAGGATCTTCCGGCCGGCAGTCTCTACGATCTCTTCCTGCGGGAAGCAGGGCGCCGTCCCTCGGCCGTCGCCATTATCGACGGAGAGACGTCGGTCACGTTCGAGCAACTCGTTGCGCGTGCAGAAGCGATCGCCAGGCATCTGGCATCGCTCGGAATCGGCCCATCGGACCGAGTGGCTACACTGCTGCATCGATCGGTCGACCTGATCGCAAGCCAGCTCGCGGTCGTCAAATGCGGCGCCGCTTACATACCGATCGATCCGGCGTCGCCGCAGCGCAGAGTCGAGTTCGTGCTGCAGGACAGCGATGCGGCGCTCGTGCTGTCGGATATATCGGTGGAGATCGGGCATGCGCTGGCGCTGCTATGCGTCGACGTCAAGACGATCGCTCCCATCGGCGAGACTCGTGCGACCTGGGAGCCCGGCGCGCATATCGATGACATGCAGGATGTGTACGTCATGTACACGTCCGGTTCGACCGGAACACCTAAGGGCGTCGTGACTACCCATCGCGCCGTCAAGCGCCTCTCGATCGCATGCAGGCATATCGGGTTCTCGGATACCGACCGCGTAGCGTTCGTGTCGAACCCGGCATTCGATGCGTCGACGATGGACGTCTGGGCGTCGTTATTGTCCGGAGCCTGCATCGTCGTCGTCGATCACGATACGTTCTCTTCGCCGGCCTCGTACCTGGCGCTGATGCGACGCGAAAACGTTTCGATCACGTTCTTGACAACGGCGTACTTCAACCAGTGCGTCGAGCATGATCCCGCATGCTTCGGCGCCCTGAAGATCCTGTTGACCGGGGGCGAGGCGGCCAAGCGCGCCGCGTTCGAACAGGTGCTGACGCACGGCAAGCCCCAGCGGCTGCTGCATTGCTATGGCCCCACCGAGTCGACCACATATGCGACATGGCACGACGTGGAGGATGCGGGCGAGCTCGATGTGCTGCCGATCGGCAAGCCCCTGCAGCATACGTCGGTATACATTCTCGATCAGTACGGCCAGCCGGTGCCGATCGGCGTGGCGGGCGAGCTGTACATCGGCGGCGTGGGGGTTGCGCGTGGTTATCTGAACCGGCCGGAGCTGACGGCGGAGCGCTTCGTGCGCGATCCGTTCAGTGCGGTCCCCGAGGCGCGGATGTATCGCTCGGGCGACCTGGGCCGCTGGTTGCCGGACGGTACGATCGAGTTCCTGGGTCGTAACGATTTCCAGGTCAAGGTGCGGGGCTTCCGGATCGAGCTGGGCGAGATCGAGTCGCGGCTGGTGGCGCAGCCGGGGGTACGCGAGGCGGTGGTGCTGGCACGCGAGGACGTGCCGGGCGACAAGCGGCTGATCGCGTACTACCTGGCCGAAGAGGCGTTGAGCGCGCAGTCGCTGCGCACGGCGCTGCAGCAGGAACTGCCGGACTACATGGTGCCGGCGGCGTACGTGCACCTGGCGCAATGGCCGCTGACGCCGAGCGGCAAGCTGGATCGCAACGCGCTGCCGGCGCCGGATGGGCAGGCGTATACGCAGCGTGTCTACGAGCCGCCGCAAGGCGAGGTCGAGACGACACTGGCGTCGATCTGGTGTGAGCTATTGCGGGTGGAACAGGTCGGCCGATACGACAATTTCTTCGAGCTCGGCGGGCATTCGTTGTTGGCCGTCACGCTGATGGAACGCATGCGCCGTCGCGGACTGTCTGCCGACGTGAAGTCGATCTTCAGCGCGCCGACGTTGTCGGATCTGGCGCGACTCGTGGACGGCGTCGATCGCGAGGTGGTCGTGCCGCCGAACCTGATCCCGTCCGGTTGTGAGGTCATTACGCCGGAGATGCTGCCGCTGGTGCGTCTGACCGCGGCAGAGATCGGCCGGATTGTGGCGCATGTGCCGGGCGGCGCGTCCAATGTGCAGGACATTTATCCGCTGGCGCCGCTGCAGGAGGGCATCCTGTTCCATCACCTGATGGCGACGGAGGGCGATCCGTACTTGCTCTCGAGCATGTTCCGCTTCGATCAGCGCAGCCGCCTGGACGCCTATCTGTCGGCGCTGCAGGCAGTGATCGACCGCCACGACATCCTGCGCACGGGCATCGTATGGGAAGGCGTATCCGAGCCGGTGCAGGTGGTGTGGCGCGATTGCCCGCTGTCGATCGAAGAGATCGAACTGGATCCGTCGGCGGGGGGCGCGATCGAGCAGCTGCAAGCTCGTTTCGATCCGCGAACGTACCGCATCGACGTCAGTCAGGCCCCCTTGATGCGTGCGCTCGTGGCCTACGACGCCTCGTGCGACAAGTGGGTATTGCTGCTGCTCACGCATCACTTCGTCATCGACCACACCGCATTCGAAACGCTGCAGGACGAGGTGTACCGCCACATCCTGGGAGGCGCTGCGGCGTTCCCGGAGCCGGTCCGCTTCCGAAACTTTGTCGCACAGGCGCGTCAGGGCGTCAGTCGCGAGCAACACGAGACCTTCTTCCGAGCGATGCTCGCCGACGTCGACGAGCCCACCGCACCGTTCGGGCTCAGCCATGTGCGCGCGCAAGGGAATGCCGTGCGGCACGCCATCGACGATCTCGACGCCGCGCTGTCGGCGCGCCTACGCACGCAGTCGCGCCGGCTCGGTGTGAGCGTCGCGAGCCTGTGCCACTTGGCTTGGGGTCTGGTGCTGGCGCGCGTGTCCGGGCGCGACGACGTCGTGTTCGGCACCGTGCTGTTCGGCCGCATGCAATCCGGCGAAGGGTCGGATCGGGCGATGGGGCTGTTCATCAATACGCTGCCAATCCGGTTGCGGATCGACGATGTAACCGTCGAGGCAGGCGTGCGCCGCACGCATGCGCTGCTTGCCGAGTTGTTGCACCACGAGCATGCTTCGCTTGCGCTCGCGCAGCGCTGCAGCGCGGTGGTCGCGCCGAGCCCGCTGTTCCACGTGCTGTTCAACTATAGGCACTTCGACGGCACCGCGAAGGAAAACGCAGAAGAGAGCGAGTTCCGGCGCGGCATGGAATGGATCACGAGCGACGAGCGTACGACCTATCCGATCGCTCTGTCGGTCAACGATTTCGGCACGCGGCTCAGCCTGACGGCACAAACGCAGGGTGCGGTAGAGCCGGAGCGCATGATCCGCTTCGCGGAAACGGCGCTGTTGCGTTTGGTCGATGCGCTGGAGGTCGAACCGACCCAACCGCTGCGTGCAATCGACGCCTTGCCCGATGCCGAGCGGCGGCTGGTGGAGGCGTGGAACGACACGGCGGCGCCGTATCCGGTGGACAGCATGATGCACGAGCTGTTCGAGGAGAAGGCGGCACACATGCCGGATGCGATCGCCGTCGTGCAGGACGATGCGACGCTGACGTACGGTGAATTGAACGCGCAGGCTAATCGCTTGGCACATTACCTGCGCTCGCTAGGGGTGAAGCCGGACGAACGCGTCGGCATCTGCGTCGAGCGAAGCCCGGCGATGCTGATGGCATTGCTCGCGGTGCTGAAGGCGGGCGGTGCGTACGTGCCGTTGGATCCGAACTATCCGGCCGATCGACTCGCCTATATGCTGGAAGACAGCGCGCCGGTTGCGGTGCTGACGCAGCGCGCATTGCCAGTATCGTTGCAGTGGCCGGCTAACGTGCCGGTGCTGGCACTCGATGCGGATAACGCTCCCTGGCAGGACGCACCGGCCGAGAATCCGGCCCGAGGCACATTGTCCCCCCATGATCTGGCCTACGTGATCTATACCTCCGGCTCAACCGGGAAGCCCAAGGGCGTAATGGTCGAGCATCGCGGGTTGTGCAATCTCGCCACCGCGCAGCTCAGTTGCTTCGGCGTCACGGCGGACAGCCGAGTCCTGCAGTACGCGTCGTTCAGCTTCGACTCGTGCGTGTTCGACATCCTGTTGGCCTGGGGCAGCGGCGCGGCCCTGCATCTTCCGAAGGGCGCGTCGGGCACGGTGGTCGGCAAGGAACTGGCCGACCTGATCGCGCGTGCGGGCATCACCCACGCATCGCTCACCCCGCCGGTGTTGGCGACCCTGCTCGAATGCCGAGGCACCGACCGATTGGAGGTCATGATCTCGTCGGGCGACGTGCTGCCGCACGCGGTCGCGGCGCAGGCGGCTGGTCAGCCGTTCCGACTGTTCAACGGCTATGGTCCGACCGAGAACACGATCTGCACGACGGCGTTCGATTGCGTCGCGGCGGCCGACGGGATATTGCCGATCGGTCGTCCGATCCAGAATGTCCGCATCTACATCCTGGACCGCCATGGGCGGCCCACGCCGGTTGGCGTGCCTGGCGAGCTGTACATCGGCGGTATCGGCGTCGCCCGTGGTTATCTGGGGCGACCGCAGCTCACCGCCGAACGCTTTGTGCGTGATTCGTTCGTAGTGGATCCGCAAGCCGCAATGTACAAGACAGGAGACCTGGGTTGCTGGCTGCCGGATGGAACGATCGATTTCGTCGGTCGCAACGACTTCCAGGTGAAGCTTCGCGGCTTCCGCGTGGAGCTGGGTGAGATCGAATCGCGCCTGGCGGCCTGCCCCGGGATCGGCGAGGTGATGGTTGTCGCGCGCGAAGACGTTCCCGGCGAGAAATACCTGGCGACATACTACCGGGCGAACGAGGCCCAGGATGTGGAATCGTTGCGGGCGATGCTACAGCAGGAACTTCCCGACTACATGGTGCCGGCGGCGTACGTACACATGACAGAGTGGCCGCTGACGCCAACAGGCAAGGTCGACCGCAATGCGCTGCCCGCGCCGGATAGCTCCGCGTACGCGCTGCGGACGTATGAGCCACCGGAAGGCGAAGTAGAGACGGCGCTGGCCTCTATCTGGTCTGAGCTGCTGCGGGTGGAGCAGGTCGGCCGACGCGACGACTTCTTCGAGCTCGGCGGGCATTCGCTGGTGGCGGTGCAGGTGGTGTCGCACGTGCGCCATGCGTTCGATGTCGACGTTCCGCTCGTGGACCTGTTCGCGGCGCCGAAACTGGTCGACTTCGCGCAGCGCATCGAGGATGCGCTGTTCGACGGCGTCGACGAAGCCCAACTGCAACGCATGATCTCGGATCTGGATCGTCCGGAGTGACGGCATACGGACGCTTTCGCGCGAAGCCGCGCGGCCTGCTTCGCTGAGGAACGCATGAATAAAACGATGGTAGGCGCGCTGTCGCGCGAGAAACGAGAGCTGTTGTTGCAGCGGATCAAGCGGGAGCGTGCGACGAGGACGCCGGGCGTCGCTATCGAGCGGGCGAGCGATACCGAGCGCAGCGCCTTGTCGTTCGCACAGCAACGGCTGTGGTTCCTGTCGCAGCTCGATGGCGTGAGCGCGGCGTATCACATGCCGGCGGGCCTGCGCTTGAGGGGGGCCCTGGATCAATCCGCATTGCGGTGCGCGCTGGACCGGCTGGTGGAACGCCATGAGTCGCTGCGCACGACGTTCGACGAGATCGACGGCGAGCCGGTACAGAAGATCCGACCGGCGCAGGGCTTCGCGTTGCGCGAGCACGATCTGCGCGGGATGGAGGATGCGGAAGCGGCGCATCGTGGCCTGGTGGACGAGGAAGCGCGGGCGCCGTTCGATCTGCGGCAGGGCCCGTTGTGCCGGGGTCGGTTGATCCGGACCGCGGACGAGGAATACACGTTGCTGCTGACGCAGCACCACATCGTGTCGGACGGCTGGTCGATGGGGGTGCTGATGCACGAGCTGAGCGCGTTGTATGGCGCGTACAGCCGTGGGGAAGCCGACCCGTTGCCTGCGCTGTCGCTCCAGTACGCGGACTACGCGGCGTGGCAGCGACGCTGGGTGTCGGGCGAGGTGTTGCAGGCGCAGGG
>NZ_JAHXYK010000022.1:0-5569 GCF_019970005.1 Lysobacter sp. ESA13C
GAGTCGGGAAGCAGCAAAAAGTTTCGCGGACAGGTGTTGACGTTCACGAAAACTGCTGTATAGTGTGCGGCTCGCTCGGGCACTTCGGTGACGAGCACGAAACAAGGCGCTGAGGCCGGTTTCGATGATCTTTGACAGTGTGCGCAGGTGACTTGTGCGGGCGTCTGGCGGGTGGATGATTGTCCATCTTGCAGACGTTCGTAACAGAGTCCAAATGATTGAAGAAAGCATGCAAATGCGAGTAATTGAGTAATGAGGGCCTGGGGCGAAGTCTGCACTCAAAGCATTGATGAAGGCCGCAAGGCTGGAATCGAAACATTTAAGTGAAGAGTTTGATCCTGGCTCAGAGTGAACGCTGGCGGCAGGCCTAACACATGCAAGTCGAACGGCAGCACAGAGGAGCTTGCTCCTTGGGTGGCGAGTGGCGGACGGGTGAGGAATACGTCGGAATCTGCCTATTTGTGGGGGATAACGTAGGGAAACTTACGCTAATACCGCATACGACCTACGGGTGAAAGCGGAGGACCTTCGGGCTTCGCGCAGATAGATGAGCCGACGTCGGATTAGCTAGTTGGCGGGGTAAAGGCCCACCAAGGCGACGATCCGTAGCTGGTCTGAGAGGATGATCAGCCACACTGGAACTGAGACACGGTCCAGACTCCTACGGGAGGCAGCAGTGGGGAATATTGGACAATGGGCGCAAGCCTGATCCAGCCATGCCGCGTGTGTGAAGAAGGCCTTCGGGTTGTAAAGCACTTTTGTCCGGAAAGAAAAGCTTCGGGTTAATACCCCGAGGTCATGACGGTACCGGAAGAATAAGCACCGGCTAACTTCGTGCCAGCAGCCGCGGTAATACGAAGGGTGCAAGCGTTACTCGGAATTACTGGGCGTAAAGCGTGCGTAGGTGGTTTGTTAAGTCTGATGTGAAAGCCCTGGGCTCAACCTGGGAATGGCATTGGAAACTGGCTTACTAGAGTGCGGTAGAGGGTAGTGGAATTCCCGGTGTAGCAGTGAAATGCGTAGATATCGGGAGGAACATCTGTGGCGAAGGCGACTACCTGGACCAGCACTGACACTGAGGCACGAAAGCGTGGGGAGCAAACAGGATTAGATACCCTGGTAGTCCACGCCCTAAACGATGCGAACTGGATGTTGGGAGCAACTTGGCTCTCAGTATCGAAGCTAACGCGTTAAGTTCGCCGCCTGGGAAGTACGGTCGCAAGACTGAAACTCAAAGGAATTGACGGGGGCCCGCACAAGCGGTGGAGTATGTGGTTTAATTCGATGCAACGCGAAGAACCTTACCTGGTCTTGACATCCACGGAACTTTCCAGAGATGGATTGGTGCCTTCGGGAACCGTGAGACAGGTGCTGCATGGCTGTCGTCAGCTCGTGTCGTGAGATGTTGGGTTAAGTCCCGCAACGAGCGCAACCCTTGTCCTTAGTTGCCAGCACGTAATGGTGGGAACTCTAAGGAGACCGCCGGTGACAAACCGGAGGAAGGTGGGGATGACGTCAAGTCATCATGGCCCTTACGACCAGGGCTACACACGTACTACAATGGTAGGGACAGAGGGCTGCAAACCCGCGAGGGCAAGCCAATCCCAGAAACCCTATCTCAGTCCGGATCGGAGTCTGCAACTCGACTCCGTGAAGTCGGAATCGCTAGTAATCGCAGATCAGCATTGCTGCGGTGAATACGTTCCCGGGCCTTGTACACACCGCCCGTCACACCATGGGAGTTTGTTGCACCAGAAGCAGGTAGCTTAACCTTCGGGAGGGCGCTTGCCACGGTGTGGCCGATGACTGGGGTGAAGTCGTAACAAGGTAGCCGTATCGGAAGGTGCGGCTGGATCACCTCCTTTAGAGACAAAAAGACAGTTAATTGCCTGTCCAGACGTCCGCACAAGTGACCTGCATTTCAGAGTTCCCGATCGCCTTGGGGTGATCGAGGAGTCGTCCCGTTTCGATGGGGCTTTAGCTCAGCTGGGAGAGCACCTGCTTTGCAAGCAGGGGGTCGTCGGTTCGATCCCGACAAGCTCCACCACCTAGCCAGTAAGTAGTCCTTAGGGACGAATTGGGTCTGTAGCTCAGGTGGTTAGAGCGCACCCCTGATAAGGGTGAGGCCGGTGGTTCGAGTCCTCCCAGACCCACCACCCTGGCGAAAGCTGGAGCGAGACAAAACTCTGAACTGCGCACACATAAAGATTTGAAACTTCGAAGGCGCTGAAGCCTTTGAAGTGTTCTTTGAAAAACTGGAATGTAGCGAGCGTTTTGAGACGGAATGTCCAAACGTGTCGTGAGGCTAAGGCGGGGCCCAAGAGGCCCTAACATTTGAAGTTGTTGATTTGTTCGTAAATCAATAATCCTGAGGCAACTTGGGGTTATATGGTCAAGCGAATAAGCGCACACGGTGGATGCCTTGGCGGTCAGAGGCGATGAAGGACGTGACAGCCTGCGAAAAGCGCGGGGGAGCTGGCAATAAGCATTGATCCCGCGATGTCCGAATGGGGAAACCCACCTAGCAATAGGTATCCTGCAGTGAATACATAGCTGCTGGAAGCGAACCCGGAGAACTGAAATATCTAAGTACCCGGAGGAAAAGAAATCAACCGAGATTCCCTAAGTAGTGACGAGCGAACGGGGACTAGCCCTTAAGTTGCATCAGCTTCAGCAAAACGAGTTGGAAAGCTCGGCCATAGAAGGTGACAGCCCTGTATGCGAAGGGGCTGATGCGATGAAATCGAGTAGGGCGGGGCACGAGAAACCCTGTCTGAACATGGGGGGACCATCCTCCAAGGCTAAATACTCCTGACCGACCGATAGTGAACCAGTACCGTGAGGGAAAGGCGAAAAGAACCCTGGTGAAGGGAGTGAAATAGACCCTGAAACCGTGTGCGTACAAGCAGTAGGAGCTCCGCAAGGAGTGACTGCGTACCTTTTGTATAATGGGTCAGCGACTTACTGTTCGTGGCAAGCTTAACCGTATAGGGGAGGCGAAGGGAAACCGAGTCTGATAAGGGCGCATAGTCGCGGGCAGTAGACCCGAAACCGGGTGATCTAGTCATGCCCAGGGTGAAGGTTGAGTAACATCAACTGGAGGCCCGAACCCACTCCCGTTGCAAAGGTAGGGGATGAGGTGTGATTAGGAGTGAAAAGCTAATCGAACCCGGAGATAGCTGGTTCTCCTCGAAAGCTATTTAGGTAGCGCCTCGGACGAATACTACTGGGGGTAGAGCACTGTTATGGCTAGGGGGTCATTGCGACTTACCAAACCATGGCAAACTCCGAATACCAGTACGTACTATCCGGGAGACACACGGCGGGTGCTAACGTCCGTCGTGAAAAGGGAAACAACCCAGACCCACAGCTAAGGTCCCAAATTTATCGCTAAGTGGTGAACGATGTGGAAAGGCACAGACAGCCAGGAGGTTGGCTTAGAAGCAGCCACCCTTTAAAGAAAGCGTAATAGCTCACTGGTCGAGTCGGTCTGCGCGGAAGATTTAACGGGGCTAAGCGATAAACCGAAGCTTGGGGTGCATCACTTTGTGATGCGCGGTAGAGGAGCGTTCCGTAAGCCGTTGAAGGTGGATTGAGAAGTCCGCTGGAGGTATCGGAAGTGCGAATGCTGACATGAGTAACGATAATGCGGGTGAAAAGCCCGCACGCCGAAAGCCCAAGGTTTCCTTGCGCAACGTTAATCGACGCAGGGTGAGTCGGCCCCTAAGGCGAGGCAGAAATGCGTAGTCGATGGGAAGCAGGTTAATATTCCTGCACCTCGCGTAAGTGCGATGGAGGGACGGAGAAGGTTAAGCAGGCCAGGCGTTGGTTGTCCTGGTGAGAGAGTTGAGGCGGTCCCCTTAGGCAAATCCGGGGGGGCAACGTTGAGACTAAGGACCGGTCCTTTTGGACTAGGCTGCTGATATCACGCTTCCAGGAAAAGCTCCTAAGCTTCAGCTTACGCAGACCGTACCGTAAACCGACACAGGTGGGCAGGATGAGAATTCTAAGGCGCTTGAGAGAACTCGGGTGAAGGAACTAGGCAAAATAGCACCGTAACTTCGGGAGAAGGTGCGCCCTTTCTGGTGAATAGCTGGGAGGGGCCGCAGTGACCAGGCCGCTGCGACTGTTTATCAAAAACACAGCACTCTGCAAACACGAAAGTGGACGTATAGGGTGTGACGCCTGCCCGGTGCTGGAAGGTTAATTGATGGGGTCAGCCGCAAGGCGAAGCTCTTGATCGAAGCCCCAGTAAACGGCGGCCGTAACTATAACGGTCCTAAGGTAGCGAAATTCCTTGTCGGGTAAGTTCCGACCTGCACGAATGGCGTAACGACAGCGGCGCTGTCTCCACCCGAGACTCAGTGAAATTGAAATCGCTGTGAAGATGCAGCGTTCCCGCGGCAAGACGGAAAGACCCCGTGAACCTTTACTATAGCTTTACACTGAACGTTGAGTTCGTCTGTGTAGGATAGGTGGGAGGCTATGAAACCATGGCGCTAGCTGTGGTGGAGCCATCCTTGAAATACCACCCTGTCGTGCTTGACGTTCTAACCTAGGCCCGTAATCCGGGTCGGGGACCGTGTATGGTGGGTAGTTTGACTGGGGCGGTCTCCTCCCAAAGTGTAACGGAGGAGCACGAAGGTACGCTCAGCGCGGTCGGACATCGCGCACTGTGTGCAAAGGCATAAGCGTGCTTGACTGCAAGATCGACGGATCAAGCAGGTACGAAAGTAGGTCTTAGTGATCCGGTGGTTCTGTATGGAAGGGCCATCGCTCAACGGATAAAAGGTACTCCGGGGATAACAGGCTGATACCGCCCAAGAGTTCATATCGACGGCGGTGTTTGGCACCTCGATGTCGGCTCATCACATCCTGGGGCTGTAGTCGGTCCCAAGGGTATGGCTGTTCGCCATTTAAAGTGGTACGCGAGCTGGGTTCAGAACGTCGTGAGACAGTTCGGTCCCTATCTGTCGTGGGCGTTGGAGATTTGAGAGGGGCTGCTCCTAGTACGAGAGGACCGGAGTGGACGAACCTCTGGTGTTCCGGTTGTCACGCCAGTGGCACTGCCGGGTAGCTATGTTCGGAAGCGATAACCGCTGAAAGCATCTAAGCGGGAAGCGCGCCTCAAGATGAGATCTCCCGGGACTTTAAGTCCCCTAAAGGAACCATCAAGACTAGGTGGTTGATAGGCAGGGTGTGTAAGTGCGGCAACGCATTGAGCTAACCTGTACTAATGATCCGTGTGGCTTGACCATATAACCTCAAGTTGCCTTGGCTTCATTGACACGTTCTAGACGTTTCTTCCAAATACTGTTCGCTACATTCCAACTTATTCGCCGATGACGGAGTCCATCCCGTCTGAAGCAACCCAACGAGAGCGTGTGCGCTACTTCAATACACCGAAGCCAGCGACCCTCCACCCTCTCCCTGGTGATAATAGCTGTGTGGAACCACCCGATCCCATCCCGAACTCGGAAGTGAAACGCACATGCGCCGATGGTAGTGTGGCCTAAGCCATGCAAGAGTAGGTCATCGCCAGGGGCTTTACCCTAAAACGCCGCAACCA
>NZ_JAHXYK010000023.1:0-4795 GCF_019970005.1 Lysobacter sp. ESA13C
AGGTTGTTGGTCGTGACCCACTGCTCGCGACGCTCCGCACCGGTGTCCTCGCGCCATTCCAGCTTGCTCTGCCACTGCGTCGCCGCCGAGGTGTGGCCGCCGCTGAGGCTGACCGCACGACGATCGACTTCGCCGATCGCCTTGTCCAGGCGGGCGCTCTGCAAGGTGAAGCCGAGGTTCCAGCCCTGGCTCGGATAGAAATCCATGCCGTAGGTATGGGCCAGGCCGGATTCGTTCGGCGCCTTCAGGAACTGGCTCTCGTTGTACATGCTGACCTGGTTCGACAGGCGCCAGCGCTGGCCGAGGGTCCAACCCGAGTTGAGGCGGTTGTTGAACAGCGGATCGAAGTCGGTGCGATCGGTCGAGTAGGTATAGCTGCCGTAGACCGTGTGGTCGGGCTGGATGCGGTACTCGGCATTGATCTGCGCCGCGTCGCCGCGGTCGCCGGTGGTCAGCTCGGCGCCGACGCTCGACAGATTGCCGAACACGTACTTGCCGCCCAGGGTGAAGGCGTCGTTGTCGGCGTAACGGCCGTTGTCGTCGTCCAGGGTGACCTGGGCGGTGCCGTACAGGTCGAAGCTGCTGCCGAAGCGGCGCTTGTACTGCAGGGCGCCCAACACGCCGGCGGCGTCGAGGGTGGCGCGGTTTTCTTCGACGCGACGGATTTCCGCGGCCCAGGTGGTCGAGTCGCTGATCCGCCATTCGCCGGTCAACTGCGCCTGGGTTAGCGATTCGCTGCCGCGTTCGGCACGGCTGTAGCGGCCGTAGATGTTGAAGGCCGGATTGAACTGGCCCAGCACCTCGAACCCGTGCTCCTGAACGTCCTGGCCCAGGTCGTAGCGCGAGATCGAGAAGCCCGGATCGACGCGACGCCACCAGGCGCCGGCCGACCAGTCCAGCTTGGTCCAGCCCAGTTCCTTGAAGTTGGCGCGCGCTTCGACCGAGCGCGCGGTGCCCTTGCGGTTGTCGAGGCCGGAGTTGATTTCGTTGAAGCTCAGGCCGCCGTTGTCGGAGAAGAAGATCGGCGAACTGGTCGACTCGGTCTGGCTCTGCTCCAGCTTGAGGTAGGTGCCGCGACCGGCCTGCAGGGTCAGGTCCGCGCCCTTCAAGGTGTAGTCGTCGCCGGCGCGGTTTTCGTCGACATAGGTCGCGCCGAGCGCGACGTGGTCGCCGAACCAGTGCTTGCCGCGGAAACCGGCAGTGACCGAGTCGGCATCGAAGCCGTTCGGGATGAACTCGTAATCGACCAGCAGCACCTGGGTGAAACCGTCCAGGGGCGTGTCGCGGGTCAGGGTCGGGATGTTCTCGCGGGTCACCTGCGCCAGCGGACGCGTCAGCAGGATGCGGCCCTGCATCTCGTCGATCTCGTAGTCGGCGCCGCGCACCAGGTCGACCCGGTTCTCGACCCGGCCGGTGGTGGCGTCGCGGACTTCCAGCACGATCTTGTCCGAGCCCGGCAGCACGTCGGTGTGCTTGAGGTAGTACAGGCTGCCGCCGGTGCCGATGAACTCGTTATGGCCGGGCGCGGTCTGCGCCTCGGAACCGAACACCCGCAGTTCGCTGCCCGGCTCGCCGAGCACGGTGCTGCGGCGGCTGCGCCAGTTGAGCGCACCGCCGTACAGCGAACGGCTGTACTGACCGTATTCGGTGCCGGTGATGCCGGTCTCGAAGTTGCCCCACAGCGCCTGGCTCTTGTCCCAGTCGACCCGGACGTACAGCCGGCCCATGGTGTCGACGTCGCGGTAGGTGGTCGAGTCGTCGCCGTAGACCGGGTAGTACAGGTCCGGATCCAGGCGGCGGAAGATGTCCTGCGGGTCGGCCTTCCAGAAGCCGTTGAACAACTGGCTGACTTCGCGCTCGCGCGTGTCGGCCTGGGCGGTGACCAGGTACTTGCCCTTGATCTTGCCCTTCAGATAGAAGCCCAGGCGGCCTTCGAGCAGGAAGCTCTTGTCGAAATGCTCGTCGCCGGCCAGCGGTTCGATCGAACCGGAGGTGCTGCCCTTGGAGGCGGTCACATCGGCGATCGCGACGGCGAACATGTAGCGGCCGCTGACGTCGATGTCGAGCTTATGGTTGATCTCGCCGCCCTCGCCCTTCAGACGCAGGTCGTACTCGTGGCGGCCGATCGGCTCGAGGTATTCGGCGACCAGCTTGCGTTCCAGATCGACCGGGAAATTGCGCCCGTTGATGGTGACCGAGTAATTCTCGGGAATGTTGCGGCCCTGGATGCGGATGCGCGAGCCGTAGATGCCGATGTTCTGCTGGCGCAGGGTGCTGCTGCCGAACACGGCTTCGGTCAGGCTGTTGCGTTGCGCCTCTTCGATGCCGAGCGAGGTGCCCTGCTTGCGCTCCATGGCGTTGCGCATGGTCTGCAGGCCGCGTTCGGCTTCCTCCGGCCGTACCAGTTGCATGCGTTGCGGATAGGTCTCGTCGACGCTGCCGTCGGCGCCGTAGGCCCGCACCAGATACAGCAGTTCGTCGCCGGCACGCGCTTCGTAACCGGCCGGCAGGGTGCCGTCCCATTCCGCTTCGCTGATCGCGCCCACCGGCAATTCGACCTTGGCCAGCGGATCGACCAGGTCGGTGTCGCTGGCGCGGTAGATCAACACTTCGGCGCGCTGGATGAACGAGGAATAGTTGTTGTACGCGTAGAAGCGCACCGGCTTGAGCACCCGGGTGCCGTCGAACGACACCAGGCTGGTGCTGCTGATGTTCATCTCCGGACGGCCGAGCGTAGGATCCTCGGTCGCCCAGATCACCCCGCCGTTGGGCAGGCTGACCGACCACTTGCCGATCGCCACGGCCTTGCCCGGCTGCTCCAGCGCCACCGACACGCGGCGGTCCGGCTGCAGGGCTTCCGACGAGGATTTCGCCGTCGTGCCTTCGGTGACCGGCTTGCTGTAGCTGCGCGTACGCAGCTTGAACAGCAAGCCGTCTTCGCCGCTGCACGCTGCTTCCGTGCACTTCATGGCTTCGGCAGGCGCCTCGGACTGGGCGGGGGTCGGTTTGGTGGACTCCTGCGCAGTCGCCAACGGGGCTGCGCCCGCCAGCAGGCTGATCAGGGTGTAGTCCAGCAGTTTCATCTTCATCTTCATGATCCGCCCCCTCAATTCCGCTTCACGTCGACAGGGGCGGTCGGATCGTTACTCGACTCGACTCGCACCTTGGCGCGCACTTCGGGGCTCAGTCGTTGGGCCAACGCGTCGTAGACGGCCTTGGCGCGTCGCATACCGAGCGCAGTGTTGTATTGGTACGAAGCGCGCACGTCGGTGTGACCGACGACCGCGATGACGCCGCCGTGCATGCGCTCCAGCGCAGCAGCGACCTTGTCCAGCAGCGGCCCGAACTCCGGCTTGATGTTCGACTTGTCGGTGTCGAACAGCACCGTGCCCAGCAGCGCACCGCCCTCGCCCAGACCGACGATCAAGGAACCCGGGTCGTCGGCGTTGCCGCGCACGCTGACCTTCAGCGCCTGCAGCACGTCGGCCGGCAATTGCTTGACCAACTCGGCCTTGACCGCGGAAGCCCGATCGAACGCCAGCGACTCGCTATCGCCGTTGGCGCTGATCACCACTTCGCCGCCGCGGTGTTGCTTGATCTTTTCGGCCATCTTCTCGATCGCCGGCAGATACTGCGCACGCACCTCGGCGCTGCCCGGGGCGAAGAAGACTTCGCCCAGCTCCATCTCGACCTGCTCCTCACCGCCTTCGATCAGCCCGGCCGGCAGCTTGACGCCCCAGTCGAAGCGGACCGGCAGGCCCGGGGTGACGCGACGCGTCAGCGGGTTGTCGGTGGTGAACACGCTGCCCGGCGGCAGGGTCGACGGATCGACCTTGAGGATGAAGTTGCGGCCGCGTTCCAGGGTGCCCACGTCCACGCCTTCGAGGTGATAGCGGCCGTACTGGTCGGTCTCCATCAACAAGCCCTCGATCGAAGCGATGCGCACGCCCGGGATACCGCGTTCGTCGACACCGGTGTTGCGGACGATGTAGTCGACCAGGTAGCCGCCCTCGGTCGGGCTGACCCGACGTTCCACCGTCGGTGCCGCACCGCTCAGGTTCTTGGCCGCGTCGCCGCTGCGCTCGATCCGGGTCGTACCGGCCGCATCCATCCGCACCGTCACGCCCTGCTGGGTGGTCAGCGCGAAGTCGTCGGTGAAGCTCAACTCCTTCAGGCGCTGGCTGATCACCACGCGGTGCGCGTCGGCCGGATCGGCGTCGGACTGACGGGCCGAGATGCTGCCCAGGACGATGCCGTGCAGCATCGGCGAGCTCGCATCCGGTTCCGCCTTCGGACCGTTGCCGCGATCGACCGTGGTCGAGTTCGGCACGTAGGCGTCCGCAGCGAAACCGCCCTGGACGCGCGCGTCGTCGATCGCCGCGCTGTCCTGCCAGCCGTCGCCGTCGCGGTCGTCAAACACCGTGCCCAGGATCAGGGCATGGTCGAGCAACGGATCGGCGATCAGCTGCACTTCGGCGGTGGCCACGTTCGAGACGATCTTGCCGTTGTCGCGCATCAACGCACTGTTGGAGTGGATGCCCGCGCGCACGCCGGCGCCGACCCGCAGCAGGTAGGTGAACGTCGCGCGCTCACCGGCGGCGATGTCGACCTGGTCGACCTGGATCGGATAGGTACCGACCAGGCGACCCACGCCGTCGCGATCCGCGACCGACAGCGAACCGTCGACGAAGGTGAAGCCTGCAGGCGGCGTGTCGACCAGGGTCGCATCGATCGCGTCGACGATACCGGTGTTCTCGACCGTGACCGTGTAGCGGACCAGGTCGCCGATCTTCAC
>NZ_JAHXYK010000024.1:0-2520 GCF_019970005.1 Lysobacter sp. ESA13C
CGCGCAGCGCGAAGCCCTGCGCCGGTCGGATCTTCTGTACCGGCTCGCCGTCGATCTCGTCGAACGTCGTGCGCAGCGACTCATGGCGTTCCACCAGCCGGTCCAGCGCGCACCGCAATGCGGATTGATCCAGGGCCCCCCTCAAGCGCAGGCCCGCCGGCATGTGATACGCCGCGCTCACGCCATCGAGCTGCGACAGGAACCACAGCCGTTGCTGTGCGAACGACAAGGCGCTGCGCTCGGTATCGCTCGCCCGCTCGATGGCCGGCCGCCGGCTGCTCTCCATCCGCCGAAGACGCTGCGCGAAGTCCGACAACCGCGAGGCCGCGAACAGCTCCGTCAGCGGCACTTCGACGGACAACTGCTGCCGCACCCGCGACACCGCCTGCACCGCCAGCAGCGAATGCCCACCGAGTTCGAAGAAGTCGTCGTGTCGGCCGACCTGCTCCAACCGCAACAACTCACACCAGATCGACGCCAGCGTCGTCTCGACCTCGCCTTGCGGCGGCTCGTAGGCACGCTGCGTATACGCCTGCCCATCCGGCGCCGGCAGCGCGCTGCGATCCAGCTTGCCGCTCGGCGTCAGCGGCCATTGCGCCAAATGCACGTACGCCGCCGGCACCATGTAGTCCGGCAGCGCCTGCTGCAACGCCATGCGCAGCGACTGCGCGCTCAACGCCGCTTCGGCCAGGTAGTACGCGATCAGGCGCTTGTCGCCCGGCACGTCCTCGCGTGCCAGCACCACCGCCTCGCGCACCCCCGGCTGCACCACCAGCCGCGACTCGATCTCGCCCAGCTCGATCCGGAAGCCCCGCACCTTGACCTGGAAATCGTTACGACCCAGGAACTCGATCGTACCGTCCGGCAACCAGCGGCCCAGGTCGCCCGAGCGATACATCCGCGCCTCGGGCGCCGCACTGAACGGATCGCGCACGAAACGCTCCGCCGTCAGCTCCGGCCGGTTCAGATAACCACGCGCAACCCCCACGCCGCCGATGTACAGCTCGCCCGCCACGCCGATCGGCACCGGGCGCAGCATGCGATCGAGCAGATAGGTCTGCTTGTGCGCGAAGTGCTGCCCGATGCAATGCGCCGGTCCATCGCCGCTGTCGGCGCGATGATAGGTACTGACGATCGCCGTTTCGGTAGGACCGTACAGCTCGATGACGGATGCCGCAGGAAAGCTCGCGTGCAATTTCTGTACGAGCCGGCGCGATACCGGCTCGCCACCGACGAGCAGGACCCGCAGATTGGGATAGCGCACTGCCGCATCGCCGCCCAGCTCGGCCAGCCACGTCTCCATCAAGCTTGGAACAGCATGGAAGAACGTGGCGGACTTGGTCCGCTCGATCAGTGTATCGACATGGCGGGATACATGGGCCTGCAGCAACAACGTCATGCCGCCGTTCACAAGCGGCATCAATTGCTCGAGCAGCGAGATATCAAACGCCGGCGATGCGATGTTCGGCAGGCAGTCGCTTGCTTCGAATCCCAGCGCCTGTCCGACCGCGACCAGCGTGCTGGACAACTGGCGATGCTCCACCATCACCCCCTTGGGCTGGCCGGTGGAGCCGGAGGTGTAGATCACGTACGCCAGATGCTCGCTCGACAACGTCCCGCGGACCGGATCGTCTGCCGGCGCGTCCTGCCACGGCGTCCGATCCGCATCCAGCGTCAGCACCGGGATACCCGCCGGCCATGCCAGCAAGGTCTGCAGCGACTGCTGGGTCAGCACCGCCACCGGCGCGCTGTCCTCCAGCATGTACGCCAACCGATCGGCCGGATAGCCCGGATCCAGCGGCACATACGCACCGCCCGCCTTCAGCACCGCCAGCAGCCCCACCACCATCGCCGGGTTGCGCTCGACGCATAGGCCCACCCGGTCGTCCGGCTGCACCCCCAACGAACGCAGATAATGCGCCAGGCGATTGGCTTGGGCATTCAATTCCGCGTACGTCAGGCTCGCTTCGTCCTGCACCAGCGCGATCGCGTCCGGCGTCTTCGCCGCCTGCGCCTCGAACAGCTCGTGCACCAGCCGGTCGACCGGATACGGTGCGTCCGTGGCGTTCCACGTCTCCACCACCAACTGCCGCTCGGCCTCGGGCAGCAACCTCAGTGCCGACACCGGACGCTGCGTATCGGTCACCATCTCGCGCAGCAGCGTCCGCCAGCATTCGATATAGCGCTCGATCGTCGTCGCATCGAACAACGCGCTCGCGTACTCGATGCCGCCGGCGATCACCTCGCCCGCGTCCAGGAACGTCATCGACAGGTCCAGTCGCGCGGTCGTGTGTTCGCTGGCAGACAGCGATTCCACCGCCAGGCCCGGCAGCTGCAGCACGCCCTCCGACTCGGATGCGTTCTGCCAGTTGAACAGCACCTGGAACAGCGGACTGTGCGACAGGCTGCGCTCCGGACGCATCAACTCCACGACCTGCTCGAACGGCAGGTCCTGATGCTGCTGCGCCTGCACCGCCCGCGACTTCACCTGCGCCAGCAGCGAACCCACCGACTCCGCTG
>NZ_JAHXYK010000025.1:0-2004 GCF_019970005.1 Lysobacter sp. ESA13C
GCACGACGACGGTGACCACGCCGGTGACGGCGTTGAGCCAGACCCTGGCGAAGGCGATGACGGGTAATGCCGACGAAGACGGTTCGGGCACGGTGTCGGTGGGCGACACGCTGACCTATACGGTGACAGTGACCAACACCAGCGCCAGCGGCAACCTGACCAACGTGGTGGTGAACGACAGCAAGATCACCCCGAGCACGACGACCTGCGCCTCGGTGGCGCCGGGTGCGACCTGTGTGCTGACCGGCACCTATGTGGTGACGGCCGCCGACCTGACCGCCGGTTCGATCAGCAACACCGCGACCTCGACCAGCCCGGCCTGTCCGGTGGGCAGCACCGATCCGGCCTGCACGACGACGGTGACCACGCCGGTGACGGCGTTGAGCCAGACGATCGCCAAGACCATGACCAATGCCGATAACGACGGCAGCGGCACGGTAACGGTGGGCGACGTGCTGACCTATACGGTGACGGTGACCAACACCAGCGCCAGCGGCAACCTGACCAACGTGGTGGTGAACGACAGCAAGATCACCCCGAGCACGACGACCTGTGCATCGGTGGCACCGGGTGCGACCTGCGTGTTGACGGGCACCTACACGGTGACCGCGGCCGACGTGACTGCCGGTTCGATCAGCAATACAGCGACCTCGACCAGTACCGTCTGTCCTGCGGGCAGCACCGATCCGGCCTGCACCACGACGATCAACACCCCGGTGGTTCCGTCGACGGTCAGCTACACCAAGTCCGCCAGCACGGCCGGTCCGGTCGTGGTCGGCGACGTGATCACCTACACCCTGACGACGACGGTGGCGAACGCGCAGACCATCGGTGTGTTGACCCTGACCGACACGCTGGGCGCTGGCCTGGACTTCGTGGCGGTGACGGGCCAGAGCCCGGCGAGCGCTTATACCTGCAATGCCGCCAATCCGCTGGTCTGCACGCTGCCGGCCGGTACGGTGCCGGGCGTCTACACCGTGACCTACACGGCACGGGTCAACGCTCAGGCGACGGGTGGCGTGACCAACGCCGTGGTCGGCACGGGCACGGACAATCCGACCTGCACCGGCACCTGCACCACCAATACGCCGGTGACGGCGTCGGCGGTGAGCTACGAGAAGACGGCGAGCACCGCCGGTCCGGTCGTGGTCGGCGACGTGATCACCTACACCTTGACGGCGACGGTGACCAACGCGCAGACCACGGGCGTGACCACGCTGACCGACACGATGGGGTCCGGCCTGGACTTCGTCGCGGTGACCAGCGCCGGTGCCTTCACCTGCAATGCGGCCAATCCGCTGGTGTGCACCTTGCCGGCCGGTACGGTGCCGGGTAGCTACGCGGTGACCTACACCGCGCGGGTCAACGGCCAGGCCGGTGGCAGCGTGAACAATGCGGTGGTCGGCACCGGTACGGACGCTCCGAGTTGCAGCAATGCGGGCTGCTCGGTCACGACCGAAGTCGCGCCGCCGGTGGTCAGCTACGCGAAGTCGGCCAGTACGGCCGGCCCGGTGGCGCAAGGCGACACGATCACCTACACGCTGACGACGACGGTGGCCAACGCGCCGACGCGCAACGCCCTGACCCTGACCGATACCCTGGGCACGGGTCTGGACTTCACCGCGGTGACCGGTGCAGCCGGCTACAGCTGCAACGCCGCCAACCCGCTGGTGTGCACGCTGCCGGCCGGTACGGTGCCGGGCACCTACACGGTGACTTACACCGCGACGGTCAACGCACAGGCGTCGGAGACGGTGAACAACACCGTGGTCGGCACCGGTACGGACAACCCGTCGTGCGTGGGCGTGTGCACCACCAGCACCACGGTGGCGCCGCCGCCGACCCTGCGGGTGATCAAGCAGGCCTCGCCGCGCGATGTGAAGATCGGCGACCTGGTCCGCTACACGGTCACGGTCGAGAACACCGGTACCGTCGACGCGATCGATGCGACCCTGGTCGACACGCCGCCTGCAGGCTTCACCTTCGTCGACGGTTCGCTGTCGG
>NZ_JAHXYK010000026.1:0-1893 GCF_019970005.1 Lysobacter sp. ESA13C
GCAGCGGCACGGTGTCGGTGGGCGACGTGCTGACCTATACGGTGACGGTGACCAACACCAGTGCCAGCGGCAACCTGACCAACGTGGTGGTGAACGACAGCAAGATCACCCCGAGCACGACGACCTGTGCCTCGGTGGCGCCGGGTGCGACCTGCGTGTTGACCGGCACCTACACGGTGACTGCGGCCGACGTGACCGCCGGCAACGTGGTGAACACCGCGACTTCGACCAGCCCGGTCTGCCCGGTGGGCAGCACCGATCCGGCCTGCACGACGACGGTGACCACGCCGGTGACGGCGCTGAGCCAGACGATCGCCAAGACCATGACCAATGCCGATAACGACGGCAGCGGCACGGTGTCGGTGGGCGACGTGCTGACCTACACGGTGACGGTGACCAACACCAGCGCGAGCGGCAACCTGACCAACGTGGTGGTGAACGACAGCAAGATCACCCCGAGCACGACGACCTGCGCCTCGGTGGCGCCGGGTGCGACCTGCGTGTTGACGGGCACCTACACGGTGACCGCGGCCGACGTGACCGCCGGCAACGTGGTGAACACCGCGACTTCGACCAGCCCGGTCTGCCCGGTGGGCAGCACCGATCCGGCCTGCACGACGACGGTGACCACGCCGGTGACGGCGTTGAGCCAGACGATCGCCAAGACCATGACCAATGCCGATAACGACGGCAGCGGCACGGTGTCGGTGGGCGACGTGCTGACCTATACGGTGACGGTGACCAACACCAGCGCCAGCGGCAACCTGACCAACGTGGTGGTGAACGACAGCAAGATCACCCCGAGCACGACGACCTGCGCCTCGGTGGCGCCGGGTGCGACCTGCGTGTTGACCGGTACCTACACGGTGACTGCGGCCGACGTGACCGCCGGCAACGTGGTGAACACCGCGACCTCGACCAGCCCGGTCTGCCCGGTGGGCAGCACCGATCCGGCCTGCACGACGACGGTGACCACGCCGGTGACGGCGTTGAGCCAGACCCTGGCGAAGGCGATGACGGGTAATGCCGACGAAGACGGTTCGGGCACGGTGTCGGTGGGCGACACGCTGACCTATACGGTGACGGTGACCAACACCAGCGCCAGCGGCAACCTGACCAACGTGGTGGTGAACGACAGCAAGATCACCCCGAGTACGACGACCTGTGCCTCGGTGGCGCCGGGTGCGACCTGCGTGTTGACCGGTACCTACACGGTGACCGCGGCCGACGTGACCGCCGGCAACGTGGTGAACACCGCGACTTCGACCAGCCCGGTTTGCCCGGTGGGCAGCACCGATCCGGCCTGCACGACGACGGTGACCACGCCGGTGACGGCGCTGAGCCAGACGATCGCCAAGACCATGACCAATGCCGATAACGACGGCAGCGGCACGGTGTCGGTGGGCGACGTGCTGACCTACACGGTGACGGTGACCAACACCAGCGCCAGCGGCAACCTGACCAACGTGGTGGTGAACGACAGCAAGATCACCCCGAGCACGACGACCTGTGCCTCGGTGGCGCCGGGTGCGACCTGCGTGTTGACCGGCACCTACACGGTGACTGCGGCCGACGTGACCGCCGGCAACGTGGTGAACACCGCGACTTCGACCAGCCCGGTCTGCCCGGTGGGCAGCACCGATCCGGCCTGCACGACGACGGTGACCACGCCGGTGACGGCGCTGAGCCAGACGATCGCCAAGACCATGACCAATGCCGATAACGACGGCAGCGGCACGGTGTCGGTGGGCGACGTGCTGACCTACACGGTGACGGTGACCAACACCAGCGCGAGCGGCAACCTGACCAACGTGGTGGTGAACGACAGCAAGATCACCCCGAGCACGACGACCTGCGCCTCGGTGGCGCCGGGTGCGACCTGCGTGTTGACGG
>NZ_JAHXYK010000027.1:0-1730 GCF_019970005.1 Lysobacter sp. ESA13C
CAACGTCGGCGCGCTGAAGATCGACTTCACGTCGGTCGACAATCCGCGGCGCCGCATGCGCTCCATCAGCGTCACGGCCAACAACGAATGCCCACCGAGCTCGAAGAAATTGTCGTATCGGCCGACCTGCTCCACCCGCAACAGCTCACACCAGATCGACGCCAGCGTCGTCTCGACCTCGCCTTGCGGCGGCTCGTAGACACGCTGCGTATACGCCTGCCCATCCGGCGCCGGCAGCGCGTTGCGATCCAGCTTGCCGCTCGGCGTCAGCGGCCATTGCGCCAGGTGCACGTACGCCGCCGGCACCATGTAGTCCGGCAGTTCCTGCTGCAGCGCCGTGCGCAGCGACTGCGCGCTCAACGCCTCTTCGGCCAGGTAGTACGCGATCAGGCGCTTGTCGCCCGGCACGTCCTCGCGTGCCAGCACCACCGCCTCGCGCACCCCCGGCTGCGCCACCAGCCGCGACTCGATCTCGCCCAGCTCGATCCGGAAGCCCCGCACCTTCACCTGGAAATCGTTACGACCCAGGAACTCGATCGTACCGTCCGGCAGCCAGCGGCCCAGGTCGCCCGAGCGATACATCCGCGCCTCGGGGACCGCGCTGAACGGATCGCGCACGAAGCGCTCCGCCGTCAGCTCCGGCCGGTTCAGATAACCCCGCGCAACCCCCACGCCGCCGATGTACAGCTCGCCCGGCACGCCGATCGGCACCGGCTGGCCTTGCGGATCTAGAATGTATACGCGCGCGTTAGCGATCGGCCGTCCGATCGGCGGCGCGTTCGTATGCGATTCGCGACAATCGAACGTAGTCGCACATACCGTCGCTTCCGTCGGGCCGTACGCGTTTACCAGTCGTTGCGGCCAGCGATCGACCAGCGCCTGCGGCAATGCATCGCCACCGACAATGATCGTTTCCAGCCCCGGGAGACTGTCGTCGGGCAGACCACCGAGCACGGCCGGCGTGAGCAGCGCATGGGTAATGCGCGCGCGTACAATCAGTTCACTCAGCGCCGCACCAACCAGATTTGCGGTATCGCCGGCAAGCAGCCGCAACTGCGCACCGCTGCCCCACGCCATCACGGTCTCGAGCACGCACGCGTCGAAGCTGACCGATGCGTACTGCAGGACGCGGCTGTCCGGCCGTACCCCGAACCGTTCGATCTGTGCCTGGATCAGATTGCCCAGCCCGCGATGCTCCACCATCACGCCCTTGGGCCGGCCGGTGGAGCCGGAGGTGTAGATCACGTACGCCAGATGCTCGCTCGACAACGTCCCGCGGACCGGATCGTCTGCCGGCGCGTCCTGCCACGGCGCCCGATCCGCATCCAGCGTCAGCACCGGGATACCCGCCGGCCATGCCAGCAAGGTCTGCAACGCCTGCTGGGTCAGCACCGCCACCGGCGCGCTGTCCTCCAGCATGTACGCCAGCCGATCGGCCGGATAGCCCGGATCCAGCGGCACATACGCCCCCCCCGCCTTCAGCACCGCCAGCAGCCCCACCACCATCGCCGGGCTGCGCTCGACGCATAGGCCCACCCGGTCGTCCGGCTGCACCCCCAACGAACGCAGATAATGCGCCAGGCGGTTGGCCTGGGCGTTCAACTCCGCGTACGTCAGGCTCGCTTCGTCCTGCACCAGCGCGATCGCGTCCGGCGTCTTCGCCGCCTGCGCCTCGAACCACTCGTGCACCAGCCGGTCGACCGGATACGGCGCGTCCGTGGCGTTCCACG
>NZ_JAHXYK010000028.1:0-1686 GCF_019970005.1 Lysobacter sp. ESA13C
TGCCCGGCGGCGAACTGGACCGCAGCTGGGGGCAGGCCTTGGTGGACTTCGACCACCGTTTCGGCAACGGTTCGGTGCTCGGCGTCGGCGCACGCGCATCCTCGTCGGGCGGCGATGCGGATTGGGGTGTGTCGGCGAGCTATCGGCTGGCCTTCTAGGCTGCGGCCAGCGGCCGCCCGGGCTGTTTCCTGGCGGTCGCGCGGCCGGCGGCGCCGGCCGAAACGTATGAGTGTCGTACGGTAAGTGCGGGGGAAAGCGCCATAGCGTGACCGGCGGCGCTGTCGGTGCAGTTTCAGTCGATGCGACGGCCGCCTAGGATCATCAGTGCATGAGAGCCCGGGGCCTGTCCCTGATGACTTCGCTCGACCACCAAGGATTGGACTATGCGCGCAGCGATTTTGACGTTGGCCGTTCTGGCCGTTTGCGGTTCCGCCCGGGCGGCGGTGGAAGTGGACGTGATCGGCCCGGAATTTTCCATGGGCTGGTCGCTGTTGTCCGACGACGGCCGTGCCGTGGCCGGCCTTTTCCACGCCACCGCGTTCCATTGGACCCGATCGCAAGGGCGTACCGACATCCTGACGTTCCCCGGGCTTTCCAGCCAAGATTTCGAGTTGCGTGCGATATCCGGGGACGGTTCCGTGGTGTTGTTGAACCTGCCCGATTCGGTATCGGGGCTACCGGACCGACGCTGGGCGCCGGCGCTGTGGACGCGCGAAGGCGGGATACGGGTGGTGGATGTCCCCGGCTACTCCGCCATTGCCCAGGACATGTCCGCGGACGGGCGGATCATCGCCGGGCAACGTTTGAACAGCAATTTCCGGCGTGAGGTCTTCCGCTGGCGTTCCGATCGGGGCGTGGAGGTAATGCCGGTAGCCGGCGACTGGCAGGGCTACTCGTTGTTCGATCCCGGTGCGCTTTCCGGCGACGGACGCACGGTCATCGGTCGGGCCAGCGGAAACGGGGTGAACCCGCGGGTGTTCGTGTGGCAGGACGGGCGCGCGCCGTTCTTCATCGATGCGGCGCTCGGCAGCGCGCTGGAGGCCGCGGTAGACGTTTCGCACGACGGCAGCCGCATCACCGGGGTCATCGTCACGAACTCGGGCGAGCGGATTCAACAGGCCTACGTCTGGGACCAGGCGGCCGGCGTGCGCTTGCTCGGCCTGTTGCCGTCGATGAAGGGCAGTTTGCCGACCAAAATATCCGCCGACGGGCAGGTGATCGTCGGCGAAACCTACGGTGGTCCGGGAGGACAGAGGAATGTCTTCCGTTGGTCCGAGCAGACCGGAACGCTGTCGATCCAGCAATGGCTGGCCGGCTACGGCGTCGAGTTCGCGATCGACCCCACTTGGGCGAAGGTGCAAGGGGTCAATGCCGACGGATCGGTGATCGCGGGCCTAGGCTTCCGCGATCAGATCTGGATCGCGCGGGTCAAGGGGCCGAACGGCGGTTTTCTGCTGGACGTGGAGGCCTACCGACGCAGCCTGATCGATGCCAACCAGAGCCTGACCCTGGGCCTGAGCGGCCTGGCCAACGCGACGCTGTCGGGCGCGCACCATCGCTCGCTGCTCGATAACGGCCTGGCGAGCGAGTCCGACGGCTCTTGCGCCTGGGTCAATGCCGAGGCCGCCGATTACGACGAGAGCAAGACCCGAATCGAGCAGTTGGAAGTCGGTGTCTGCACCGACC
>NZ_JAHXYK010000029.1:0-1612 GCF_019970005.1 Lysobacter sp. ESA13C
CGCAGCGTCCGGTGTCGGCGCTGAGGTTGCTGCCCGAGGCCGAGCGGCAACTGGTGGTGGAGACGTGGAACGCCACGGACGCGCCGTATCCGGTCGACCGGCTGGTGCACGAGCTGTTCGAGGCGCAGGCGGCGAAGACGCCGGACGCGATCGCGCTGGTGCAGGACGAAGCGAGCCTGACGTACGCGGAGTTGAACGCCCAGGCCAACCGCCTGGCGCATTATCTGCGTTCGTTGGGGATGCAGCCGGACGACCGGGTGGGCCTATGCGTCGAGCGGAGCCCGGGGATGGTGGTGGGGCTGCTGGCGGTGCTGAAGGCGGGCGGTGCGTATGTGCCGCTGGACCCGGGCTATCCGGCGGATCGGTTGGCGTACATGCTGGAGGACAGCGCGCCGGTGGCGGTGCTGACGCAGCAGTCGCTGCAGACCTTGCTGGCATGGCCGGCGGGTATCCCGGTGCTGACGCTGGATGCGGATCGGGCGCCGTGGCAGGACGCGCCGGCAGACGATCCGGTCCGTGGCGCGTTGTCGCCGCATCATCTGGCGTACGTGATCTACACGTCCGGTTCCACCGGCCAGCCCAAGGGCGTGATGGTGGAGCATCGCGGGCTGCAGAACCTGATCCACTGGTATCGGGGGGCGGCGCAGCTTACCGAGCGCGACCGGATGCTGGTGGCGACGTCGTACAGCTTCGACCTGACGCAGAAGAATCTGTTGTCGCCGTTGGTCACCGGCGGTCGCCTCGTGCTGGCATTCGGACATTTCGATCCCGATGCGATCGTCCGGCTGATCGGCCGGGCCGGCGCCAGCGTGATGAACATGACGCCGAGCGCATTCCATTCGCTGATCGCAGCCGATGGTCAAGGTGCGCTGACGGGTGTCCGGCGCGTCATCCTCGGCGGCGAGCCGATCCAGGCCGCGCCGCTGCTCGAGCTGAAGCAGCCATGGCCCGACGTGGTCAATGGCTATGGTCCGAGCGAATGCACGGCGGTGGTGGCGTCGCACGTGCTCGGTAATAGGTTCGACCGTTACCAGGGACGCTCGGTGCCACTGGGCCGCCCGATTCCGAATACGCGAATCTATATCCTCGATGCGCGCGGCGAGCCGACGCCGATCGGGGTGCCGGGTGAGCTGTACATCGGCGGCGTGGGTGTTGCGCGGGGTTATCTGAATCGGCCGGAGCTGACGGCGGAGCGCTTCGTGCGGGATCCGTTCAGTGCGGTCCCCGAGGCGCGGATGTATCGCTCGGGCGACCTGGGCCGCTGGCTGCCGGACGGTACGATCGAGTTCCTGGGTCGTAACGATTTCCAGGTGAAGGTGCGCGGCTTCCGGATCGAACTGGGCGAGATCGAGTCGCGGCTGGTGGCGCAGCCGGGGGTACGCGAGGCGGTGGTGCTGGCACGCGAGGACGTGCCGGGCGACAAGCGGCTGATCGCGTACTACCTGGCCGAAGAGGCGTTGAGCGCGCAGTCGCTGCGCACGGCGCTGCAGCAGGCGCTGCCGGACTACATGGTGCCGGCGGCGTACGTGCATTTGGCGCAATGGCCGCTGACGCCGAGCGGCAAGCTGGATCGCAGCGCGCTGCCGGCGCCGGATGGGCAGGCGTATACGCA